>NZ_JBBOTA010000002.1:0-12344 GCF_038005365.1 Paenibacillus sp. FSL H8-0315
AGTCTTACCTAACTCTTGCAGCCAGCCAGAGCCTTTTAATAGGCTCTTACGGACGGGAATGTGGTCGTTGGAGTCACAACGCCACTCAGGAAGGGTGGGAGAGCGTAAATAGACCCTTGTCCATTTAACGGAAGACATCCCCAGCGGTGGTGATCTGGACGTTACGCCCTGGCATTTGCCCGCCAGATTGTCGCTCGATCGGGGAGGGTGGGACGACATACCATCACCATCAATGGACAGTTTGCAGCTTGTCCAAGTTTGTTTAAAGTCGTTTTGGGTGGCATTGAGCGCCCGATATAGTCCGGTGCAATCCGGAAAATCTCTGTTTTTGGCAATAAGAAAGTAAGCCTCTTGCTCTGAATTTTTTCGAAAAATTCAAAGCGAAGCCTTTAACATATCTGGTAACTCTAGTTGTCTATGTAACTACCAGGAAACGAAAAAAGCCCTCCAGATCCCACAATGGGATACAGGAGGGCTTCACAATGCTTCATTCTTATTGATTCTAGATCAAAAATCCAGTACAATAAGAGCAAAGCCATGTTTTAGCGCTGCCTGTTTCGCCGATGTTCGAGATCGGTGCAACAGCTTAGGGTCGGGAAAACCCTAGCTGCGTGAAACGTGGCCTTTTTATTTCTCAATGAGAAAATATTACCACATATTCATGCGCTTTTACTAGGGCTTTTTACTTACAACACCTAAATTTGTCGAATTTTTATTCTGAGTAGAATCTTTGTTCGTGCATTTATGCATGTTTATACCATTTAAAGCCTTTAAATGGTTACTTCTAAAACCATATTATTAGATTGCTGCTCTAGCAATTCATTTTCTCTTTTGAAATGATTTGTTACATCCTTGATTGCAAACCATTTAATAATTCGGTGTGTCAAAAGCAAAATATATGCTGTCGGAATCCCTAAAATTGCAATCATATATGCCACAAAAAAACCTAATACACTGCCGCCCTTATCGTTTGGTTCCGCCGCTGCGCGTACAGCCTCTATAAATTTATTATATTCGTTTATACTTATCCTCCCTGCTATTTGTTGAGCTATTCTATAAAAAACTGCAATAGCCGCAACCCACGCCGCAAACTCAAGAATTCGCCAAAGCCATTTACTAATAATATTAATATCTATTTTTCTGCAAAACTCTCTCAATACTGTTATCATTTCAGCCCCTCCTATCTATTCAATACATTACTCAAAAACAACTTTTTCCTCTTCCTGTACCAATCTACAGTAGATATTCAATGGCACATCATTTTCTGGAAACAAATAATAGACTTTAATTCCCGAATGATATCGCCGATCCTTGTACATATCCTTTTCGTGACGTGACAGCAGTGTAGACCTCACTGCTACACTTTTAGTAGCTTTACAAGCTTGCGTGAGCTGATTGGTATAGGTTTGTTCTAAGTACTCTTTCCATTTTTTATTTAGTACCACAGGGTTGATCTCCTTACCCAGAAAGATTCGATTGAAAGTGTATGTATCTGGAGAAAGTAATTTCTCAGCTTGCATATATGGTCAGCTCCCCTTTGTCCAGTGTCTCGATCTCTTTGTAAATCCCTAATCGCTTAAGTGCCGCATCATGCCGCCTAGCAAGTTCTTCAAAAAACTCTATTGTTTGCTTCTTACCTTCTGGCATAGGAAAGCTTTTCACCATGCTGTTTGTGTCAAAAATGTCCTGCGTATAAACCTTTTTTTGTGACGAAGGCGGCAATACCCATTTATTCAGCAGCTTTCCCCACTCACCATATGCTTTATCTTGATAATCATAAATGTGGTTAATTATTGTGCCACCAGGAGTCTTTTCACAATTGATAAGCAATTCTGTGTTTTGGCGAATCCGTGTATCTATGTTGTTATAGCTTGGCAGGATGAAAATAAAGACACAGTTCATTTTCCTAACATAGTTAAATATTTGAGTTAAGGTCGTATTCGCTTCGTTTGCCCACTTTCTAGAGTCAAAATTGGTTTGCGACTCATCAAAAATTACTACGCTGCCGTGTAAATCCGCAATTCGATACCAATCTTGATAACTATCAAATAGGAAAGCATTCCTCATAGGGAAATTAGCGAATATTTTAGCACCTGATGCTGTAGACCACTGCAACCCCTTAATTACCGCCGTTGTACTCTTACCACTACCAAAGGGACCTGTCAGACCAATTACCCGAGCCATTATCTATTTCCCTCCCTCTCCTGGTTCATCTTCGCCGCAGTCTTAGCGTCGATTGTAGTAGGTCGCGGAATCAGTGCCTCGATAACTCTAATAAAGAATCCAGGAGGCGCTACACGATAAGCATGGTTTTGAATACGATCTATCAACTCTGAATAAGGTCTGTTACCGTCATGAATGCCCCTTGTTTGCAAATATTCCAAGTACCCTATGGCTTGCATCTGTGTTGGCGTTAAAGCCTGTACACGGTCTTGCAGCGTCTCTAGTACTTGCTTCACTCCGTCAATCTGCGGCATAGGATTACTATATAAGTCCTGGTTAACGATACCTTCAAGGTCTAACGGTTTAACCACTGTAAGCCCCCCTTTCTAGCCCGCGAAAATCGCGAAGGCTCCTAACAAGAATACGCCGACAAACATACACCATTGGAAGGCGTTCGGGCTTGTCTTCGGCATGTTGCGACCAGGATACAAAAAGGCTTGTCCGATGATGATATTTTCCTCAACCTTAGCAAGATGAGCCACCTCTTCCAGGTATGGCAAACTGACGTTGTATACGTAAACTAAACCATCCTCATTACTCAAAACCGTTGCGTCCGATTTTGGCAATACGTAGTAACCGGCTCTTATGTATTCGCCCTGGTCATCTTCCACATCCAGGATCTCACAAACGTCTTTATCTCCTGTATTTAGATCCTCAGCTTTTTGAGCTGTGAAATTCCGGAAGAGCACAACACGACCCAGGTTAATTTTTTCCTCTTTTTTTGCCAAGACCAAAACCCCCATTACTAATTTTTTTAGCGACTATCCAACAAGGTAGGACTGTTAAACAAAGCCCCAAACCTACACCAGCTCCAGCAATAAAAAAATATTGAAATGCCAATTCCAATCTGTTCTCCCCCTTTTAATCCCCAGTGGCCAAAGTCGGAATTAAACTACCACCACTTAATTAAATCTTTGAACCAAAGCAGTACGCTGCTATATTTTTGAACCGTATATAAGATAAAAAGAAAGGTTAGCGAAGCAAGCAATGAACTAATTACCCTAGCCCATTCGGGACCAAGTATCCCAAAATATCCAAAGTAGTTATCCAGGCGAACCCCTTTGGCTGCTACTGTCCCAACCTGGTTAAGCTGCGTGATACATTTATCCAAAAACTGTACTACTGGGCTAAAGATATTATCCAAAAAGTTACTCACTACCCCCGCCCCCTCTCATGCCACCAATAAGACGTAATGCCGCCCATGCTGTAAAAAACCAAATGCCAAACTGAATTAAATATGCTATTTTGTCCAGTTGAAGCATGGAGAGATACGGTCTAATGTGGGAATATACTTCCATGTAGCTTCCTGGTAGATTGGTTGTGCTACCGGAGTATCCAAAACCTAAGATAGTCGTAAATAGCCCAGCGATCAGACCCACAAGCAATTTACCGATCGCGAATACCAGGAGAACGATTTTAACGATGATAACGCCAATCCAGACGATGAAACTAAAGATCAGTGCGATTAGATCAAAGATGGGCTGCAGGAGCCACAGCAAGCCGTTCATTAGCTTCCAAAAGAAATCGGCAAGCATACCAAACAAATAATTAAAACCGTCTGCTATGGCTCTGAACATCTAATCCCAACCCTTCCGACTCCGTCCCAGGACTGCATGCCGTATCAGATCAATGATCTCATTACTGTAAGCAATCGAAACGTAGATCAGCATAAACGGGGATGACATCAAAATTAACTTCATCCCTCCAGCCATGAGCTGCGCTGCATCCATCTTTAACCCCTCCAATTAATCGCTTGTCGTAAAACTCTAAATACTTTCGGTGCAAGCCGAATACAAATTCCTAGTAAAATAAACAATCCTAACGATGCTACAAGTAGTACAATGTTTTTCCAAATATCACTACCTGTTAGCCCCCAACCGTCTGGATTACCAATCACAGGTGGGTTAGTGTTGCTTCCTTCTCCTGTACTTCCATCTGCAAACTTCGCTTTAACCAGCGTTGCATTCGATAAAGCACTTGGGTTATATCCCATAGCCTTTGTAATCTTAAAACTGGTGTCATCCGGTCCAGCCGTACCAACTTGTTTACCATTCAAATAAATCAGATAGCCTACTGCTCCACTTGTTGGTTTCCAAGTAACTAAAATATAATCATCTTTATTTTCTTGGTCGCTCTCTGTAACAGGCCTGGCTGCTTTAATACTTGTACTTATAGGCTCTGAAACATTTCCAGACAGATCAACCGCTTCAAGTCTGAACTCATATACATGATCCATAACAACATCCAAAAAAGAATACTTTGTAGCACTCAACAAAGATGAATTAAGTTTTTTGGAATCGCCCCCGTTGTCGGAAACATAAAGGTTATATCCTGCTAAATCGTCCTCGGTATTCGCCACCCAGGACAAAGCAATGGAAGTGTAATCCGTAGACAATGCCGCTGATAATAACCTCGGTCTGTCCGGTGGAACCGTGTCTTTAGGTTTAACTTTCGTCTTAACGGTTACTACTTCACTCTCAAGGTCTCGATTGTTCTTGTCGGTATATTTGATTTGCAGTTCGTATGAAGTTTCTGGAGACAAACTATTAATTACATAAGGCATAGATTCAGTTTCTGTAATTCTTTTTCCGTTCAGAAAAACTGAATATTTAGTAGCATTTGCTTCCTCTTTGTTCCATGTAACAGTTATTTTATTCCAATCCGCGTCAGCCTGAATTATTGGGATAACTGGATCAGCATAGGGATACACTGTCTTAGCATCTGTTAATTTGGATTCAATCCCGTTATACTCCGCTGACAATTGCACAGTATACGGTTTGTAGGGTTCTAAGTTTTTTATTACATAACTCGTGCCTACAAAATGGTCGAATTTCACTCCATTAAGATAAACATAATATCCAGTGGCTCCTACTGGTGCACCAAAATTAACACTTATTTTCTTAACTCCTGGAGTAACAACAACCGATACTGGACGTTCCAAATCCAATGATCCCCACACATCAAATTCTCGATAGTTTTCATAAGTAGCGTTATAGAGTTTAATTTTAGTTACGTTCTTTATAGGGTTATCTAAAAAGACTTTTTGCTGAAAACGCGAATTAACTGGACCAACATATAATAATTTCCCAGCAGAATCATAAAACTGTACTTCTGCTCTAGTTGCGTTCCCAGGTCCCCAATCGAAATAGTAAGAATCGATGTCCATAGCAATCGCTGATTCATAAGAGAAACTCTCAAATGCAGAGACCATTACGTATGTGTTAGGATCTCCATCTGTTACAACATAATTTGGGCTACCCTTGTATACAAATGGTTTTCCCTGTAATAATCCACCTGGCTGCGCATGTACTTTGTCCACGATAAAAAAAACAAAAAACAGGGAGAAACCAAGCAATATAATTCTCTTTTTCACTTTATCCCCCCCCGTTTTCATATGCTTTAAATGTTTCCTTTGTGGAATTGTAGTTCCGATAGTCACCAGTATTTTCATTTCCACCGTATCCTGGCATCGTATCATCCGGCACTTCGTCAGGTTTATAAGGCGGTGCAGTTTCTTCCGGTGTATATCTCCCTCCCACATACTTAGGTGGGGTAATTTCTGTAGGTTCTGAATCTTTATATCCCTTGTCTGTCGCTGATGGTTCTACCGGAGTCGAAAAGGTAGGAGTTGCACTATTAATAGGCTGATACTCATACCCCTTATCCGAATTATCATTAAATTGAATGGATGCAGGATCAGGAATAACAAAACCTTTATCCTCTGAGTAATCCGGCTGGAAGTTCGGGACATTATCATTCAAATTTCCTGATACCTTTGGTGTATCACTAATTCGCGGCACATTCGGTTTAAAATCCGCTATGGTCGGTGGTGGGCTTACTGCCTTTTCACGACTCTGAAATTCGTCCGCTATGATCCTAGCGATTTCCGGACTACGATTAACCATTTCTTGCCCCATTGATGGCACGATGGTATCCCTCATAATTTCCGCTACGTTGTACCAATTCGGTGGAGGTGGATATGTACCACGAATCATATCTGCCCAAGCTCCCATGTACTCATCCCATTCAGGACACTCTAGTTGATCTATTAACGCCTGACATGCTGCGCTGCATTCCCCTGGATCGCCAGTACCACTGCCTGGATCAGTAGGATCAGGACTTGAACTTGGGCTTACAGTAGCACTGGCGGATGGATTTGGGCTTGATGTACCCGACGGTGTAGCAGTTGGTTTTACTGTGGCGGTTGGTGTAGCGCTTGGTTTCACTGTTGCCGATGGTGTAGGAGTTGCCGTAGCGCTGCCTGTGACCCAATAACCTTGTAGATACAAATTTTCATCATAGTCTCCACTATGCGTAAATTTAACTGTAATCCCTCGGCTCGGATGATTTGCAAAATCCGTTTCTGGAACGGTCACAACCCCCTGAGCTGCCCAGCTATTATTGTTGTAAATGATTGTTGCCCCATCTCCGAAAGTAACGGTTAGATAGTTTTCAGCATTCAGAGTTCTACCTACGCGAATATACGCTTGGTAAAAGGTACCTACGATATCGGATGGTAATACATATTTAGTGCTTCCGCTTGCTGTCTTAAGCTGTATTGTCGCTGGCACACCTTTGACAGCAGTCCCTGCATAATCCGTTTTGTTAATATCGTAAAGTCCATTACTACTGTCACCGTAAGTTATTCCAGGCATTAGTAGCAGCCCTAAAATAAGTAGAGACCATATCCTTCTCATACATTTATCTCTCCTTAATCAAAAAAAGGACGGGGTTTCCCCCGCCCCTTTTCGGCAACATAAATGCAGATATTAGGACTTGCCGCCGCCAATCCCAAGAGCCTTGAAAATCACTGTAAACACCTTTGGTGCGAACTTGATGCAAATACCCAAGATCAAAAATGCCGATACGCTACCCACGATAAGCATAACGTTCGTCCAAACGTCAGATGCCCCAAAACCCCAATCTGCTGTACCTGAGAAAATCGGTGTCGATGCTGCTGCTGCCATAGTATTCATTATAAAAAACCTCCCAATAATTTTAGTTTCTATATATCATAATGCTCGTCATCGTCCCTACGGCGGCTGAAGGCATTACGTATAACGGCTATAAACTCGCCACCATATTCGAAAGCTGCGGCGATAATCACAAACGGCATACCCACAAAAAGTATTGCGCGAAGCACTGACCAAAAATCGTTTTGTACCGCATCTGTAAAGAATGAGATAGTCGGTATTGCGCTATACATAACGCCCCCCTAACTCCTGCCACGCATATTCCTGAATGCTGTGATCAATGTTTCCAAAAGCCACCCTCCAGCCTGTATCGCAATATAGATCACCAGGAACACCATGCCCACCGCTGCAATCTTGTTGAATACCCACCAAAAGTATGACATGTCGAGTAGCCCTTTTAAGTCCATCGCCCCACCCCTTTCAGAAGAGTAATTAGCCCAGCGAAAAAGCTAATCGCCAGGAGTGGAACAAATAAAACAAAGTCCATGTAATCCAGTGTAAAAAGGAAGATCATCAAATCTTTGATCATTTCTTCACCCCGAATACATTGATTAACAGACCAACTAAGGCGAAGTAAACAGGTATGACCAGGAATAAGCTGTAATGCTCCACGAGCTGCGAAGCGTTCATACTTGCTATAGACTGGATCATTGTTTACCTCCTCCTATTATCAGACTGTGGAAAAACCGGATAATCATAAACAGGATCAGGAACGCCAGAAGAGTGGAAACCATAATATCTCCAAACGTTATTTCGTGAAGAACGGTAAAAGATACGCTGCTTCCTGTATACCTGGTGTAGTCTAGCCCCTCTATCAGATCAGGGCTGTAAACCGATTCAATTACGGTCGAATTGGTTATTTCTCCTTGAATCCCATTTTCCAAAACAAGTCACTCCCAACAAAAAAAGACCGAGGTTCGCCCTCCGTCTTTGTTCTCATTGCCAAAATACTATCGAATAGACTAGAATAATCTAGTCCAACGTACGAAAGTATAACCCGCTACCGGAGAGCGAATCCGTAGCAGGTTCCCGTCAACAGTGTTACCAGCACTGTATCGGGGTTGGATATTTTTTTATGTCTTGGGAGAAGAATACCACCCTAATGAAAAATTTGTCAATGACCCTCAGAAGCTCATTTTTACCATAAAAAGTTATTTTTCTGCACTAAAATTAATACTTAATCCATTTGCAAAAAACACTCTTTTTGATTCGCAAAATATTTTCAAATTAGACATAAAACATTTAAAAAGCGAACTAATATTCTATTTAGAATTTTCATTCCTATGTAATTATAAAAAAAAAAGGAAAATATGTCTATTGTGTTTTCAAATATTTCTCATTTATCATTTTCTCAATGATATGTTTTGGATTACCTTCTTTTTCAATTTCAGTAAGTACCTTCTGTTTCAGGTTCACACAAATAGATTTTACAACTTCTTCTGGATCAATTCTTTTTCTTCCCAAATCCTATTTCCCCATTTCCTAATATAACTTCCTCCTTTTATTTTTTCTTTTTATCATAACTCACCAAGTAGATTCAGCAAATAATCCAGACTCTCAAAATATGGTTATATATGTTATTTTTCAGCACCAAAATTAATATATATAATATATTATTTCTCCTGCGCACAAAAAAAGGCGTTTCGCCTAAAGCGCACCGCCCCTCTAGCACTTCTATTTCTCTTTTCCTAGCTTCCAACGTACCTCTGGATCATTAAGATCAGGCAAAACCATGTCTTTTTTCCAAAATTGCCACCACCGCTTGTCATTCGCGGCTGCTACCATGCGCCGAGTATCTAAAACTTCCCTCAAAATGACTGATATATTAGCGTTCTGCTCGTCCATCCGCTTATGTACCCGCTCCAGTTCTGCCGCCTGCTGTTGGTTTTGCTCCCCTAGCTGCTGCATAACCGCAAAAAGTTCATTGTATCGTTCTTCATATCGCTCTGACACCTGATTATCTACCGAAACAACCATAGGCGATACAGATTCGTGCGCCCTCTCACGCCTTGATACAACTACGTTTGCAGCTAACTCCACCGTCATACCCGGCTGATCGCATAGCGCTTTTAAATGCCTAAATACCGTAGCGTCTTCGTCTGTATATTCACGGTGTCCACTATCGCCCTTATGTACGACATACCCAGCCGCTTCAAGCGCCCCAGCATACTTTCGCACTGTGCTGGGTTTAACGCCTATAATCTCGCATATTTCCTTTGTTCCTAGCATTTTTCATGTCACCTCCGTAGCGATTAAAACCCCACAGCATACCGCTACGGGGCTTGTCTATCTTTATATTAGCTCTGCCAATGCTTTATTTGCAATACCTAATGAGTCACCTCTAACTCTTCAATTATCCCGCGCTTTCCAGAAACCTTTACATGATCCCCTTTATTTATTTCCCCCAAGAGATAATCTGATATTTCAAATTCTCGATCGTCTACCTGAACATATTTAGTCTTATCTGTAACTGTACCTAAAATTATACTTTTACGCTTAGTGAAGGCAGTTTTCATTCCCGTTATTACACCTTCAACTTGAAATGCTGTTTCCTTGTCTATTCGCGCACTTTCACGGTCTTGTTCGTTGCCGTACTTAATCATAAAATATGAACCAGTAATTACACCAACCAACACCACTATCATTATTATAGTAAAGCTATGTTCTCGTAGATCCTCTTTAATTCGTCTTCTCATTTACCGTCCCCCCCCTTTGTATATACTGGAACTTTCAATAAAAAAACTATGAGAGAAAAAAATCCATATATTAGACCGTATACAGCCCACGCAGGCAATAAACAAATAGCAAGTAAGATATGCCACACTTTGTACACTTCAACTGATTTCAACCTTACAAAAGTTAGTGTTTCATCATCTTTTCTTTTGTACCCTCTAAAAATAGGATCTAAAGTAGCTGAGATATCAATCACAAAAGTAATAAGATTAACAATAATGAGCACCGCAAGAACAAACCAAATAAATTCCATCACTAAACATCTTTCTCCTTCCGGTACATATGTACCAAATATCTGATTTTGTGAACATGTCTAGCTATCCGATCCCCAAATTCCTCTAAATTTAGCCATGGCAGCCGTTTAACCTTCCGTGGAACAATCTAATTTTGATAGTGAAAACATGAATTCACGTTCTCCTGTTTCCTTCGAATTGCTCCGTTTTTCTATGCTGCTCATTTTTTCAGTATAGAATATCAGTTCGGTTTAAATAGGTACGAAATGGCGGTAGCTGCGCGAATGGTCAGCGCCCATCCCGATAGATATCGCATATAGAATTTGGATTCCCGAAGTTCCTAATGTAAACATAAAGGCGGTGACCATTCGCGCAGCTACCGCCATTTCGTATGCACCTTATTATCATTAAGTATCTTCACGATCTAAAGCAGTGGCGACCCTTTTAAATTTAATGTTATCGTTAGACAAATAGGTAACATGTCTCTCGCGTCTGATCCAAATTCCATCCCTTGCCATCTGTTCCACGTTACCAAAGGGAATTTGTTTAGAAACAATATTTAAAAAATCCTGCGTAGGTTCGATAATTTCACCAATCAAACGATGTCCTTCATTAGTCATGAAGACTAACAGTTTTGTTCTACTCATTTTAAAAAACCCTCTCCTTTATCTTCGTACTATGCACTAAACCGAATAGTCGAGACGGAAATCATTAAAGTCGAGTTCGTCCCATCCTTGTTCAGAAAGAAATGCTTCTTCATTAAAATTTATTAACTCAAGTGCTTGATCTACAGTCATGGAATGGTTAGTGATAATTTCTCCAACAAGAATATCTTCGTAATAAACTTTCATGACTATCATCCTTCCACCTCATCCGCTATCTACGGCTTATTGGTAATACGCTATATGCGTCTAATTTTCATCAAAATATTTTTCGGAATCACTCCAGCCCTTCCGATATGCTTCGATTAGTGAAAGCCGAATAATGTTCATAAATGATTTTTTGTAATCATCCGGTAAATATTCCGGTAAATACTTCGTCAGTTCCAACATATGAGCCATTTCCTGGTCTGCATATTCTACTGATTTATCTGCTCCCACTCACATACACGCTCCTAACATTTATAGTGATGCCTGGTTATTGGCTTCCTCAGCCATTTTCATGAACTTTTGATGATCTGCAAGAGAAATTTTAGTTTCCTTCCGGTGCAGATACATAGCCGTTAGATAAGCAATTGCCATACTTTCAGTTTTCAGTTTTAATTCCTTCTGTATGGCGTTTAAATCGGCTTTAACGGCTGCCGCCGCCTTTATGTTCTTCCTGGTGTCTGACATGATTAAAATCCTCTCTGACGGCTTTCTATGGTCGCTTGGCGCGCTTGCTCTGGCGTAAGACCTTGCCGCTCATAAATTCGTTGTGTCGCATTCTCCAGCCGCCGATCGATTTTCTCTGGCAGCTGGCTTGGCTGCCACCCCTCCTGGATGGCGCGGCGCAGAAAACCCGCCGGATTTTGCACTTTTTTAGGCGATTGCCGCAGCATAAGCAGCAGCTCAAGCGCCCGCTCAAAGCTCATACCGTCCAGGAGTTGACGAATTTCTTCGGTCGGCTCCGTCAGCGTGGCGATCCGATATGCCTGGTCTACTGCGTCCATCTTGTTCAAACCTTATTCCTCCTTTTAAATCAATGTCCTTATGTATCCATAATACACTATTTTGTATCCAAAAACAACTATTTTGTATCCAAAAAAGATGGGCGATTTTTGTCCGCGCGCGCTCCTACTCGTCCACTTCGACAACCAGCGTAAGAGTTGTTGTGCCGCTGGTGCGGCATGGGGTCACTGTTAGGGTCAACCGTCTCCCTGTTCTATTTAATTGTGGATAACTCTCCTTACCCTATCGCTTATCCCCAGGTCGCTTGAAAAGGTTGCCTTGCTTCGCAAGCCTGGAAGATTTAAAGCACTGCTCCCCACCTCCACCCCTTCATTTTGCGGCTCTAACTTTTGTGTTGACAGTTGCGCCGTACCGTGATGGCGGGCGAGGGGAGGAAGGAGAGAGCCGCAGCCCCCCATATACAGGAGGAACTGCGGGAAGAATCGAAAACCAAACGCGTTGGCGTTCTCGGGTTATCGGGTCGCTTCACCTTGCTGCAATTCAACGTGTCCTGGTCGTACTTTACCACGTAT
>NZ_JBBOTA010000003.1:0-2717 GCF_038005365.1 Paenibacillus sp. FSL H8-0315
TCGGTCCTCGTATATAACCGCAACTGCGTTCGGTGTCTTCTCAACCTGCGTCTCGAACAGCCCGTGAATCGTCGCTTCCCGCGGATAGTCCACAGCCTTGTCATTGAATGCGTGCAAAAACTGTTTTTCCTCCTGTGAAATAACCTCGACTTGTTCGAGCGGCACATCCCTGTAATCTATAATACGCTCCAAAAAATCTGATAATTGTTTGCAAAACCGCAGCAAGCTTGCTTCAGTATATCGATTTAGTTTGTAGTTAATGTTGATAAACAATCGATTGTCTTCTTTTGAGAACGACATTAAGGTTTCACACTCAGAATTATTAAGATCGACCATTTGATGAATTTCCTTGTATAAAATCGCTGTTTTAAGTCGCAATCGTTCATGATGAGTTAAAGGCAATCCATTTTTATCCGCAATATGTTTATGTGGAAATAGCTGAAACTTAACCGCATTTATTACGCATTCACGTACCTCTAGCAAGATATCCCTAAATGTTCTTCCTGGTTCTATATGTAATCTAATTGGCAGTAGATCTATTACGGCTCCCTCGTTATCTTTTCTTTTAAGCGGGGGCATACCTACTATAATATCCGGATTATTCAGGTGTTTTGACAAAAATATGGATATAACTGACAAAAGGACGACGAAAATTGCTTGTTCCGATCCTTTAGTCATAACTTTTATTTCTTCTGTAATCTTAGGAGATAGAGCGAATTTTAATTCCCCTCTGCAACCCTCTTCATGGCCGTTTCTCGTTTCCAGAAGGTGAGTAAGAACAGGAGGATTACTGAGCGCTTGCAACCAATACTCTATTGCTTCTGCAAACTCTTCATTCGTTAGCAGCAATCGTTGCGTCAAAAAATCTGCCATGCTCACCATACGCTCCTTTGAGTTAAATGTTAAGAGAAAATAATGACAGATGAATCTGTCATTATTTCTCTCGGAGAATATGCACCTTATTTACACAAACTCCATATCTCCAAACAATTCAAAATCGTTTTCTAATATCTCCGTCTTGATCGTGCCGATTTTTACTGTAGGCTCTGATGCAATACACTTGATTACTTCACAAAAACCAGTAAGCAATCTCCATATGGTTTCTTCATCAAACAATACTCGACTGTATACTACTGCTAGTTGGATTGCATGATCTGCCTCTATAACGTTCAGCGTCAGGTCTAGCTTCGTCGTCGGATGGCTCAGCTCGACCGGACGCACGTCAACGTTCGCCAGATTAAAGCGCGTTTGCTCCATGTTCTGCAGCACCAGCATCGTGTCAAACAGTGGGTTTCGGCTCCTATCACGGTGCACGTTCAGCTTCTCTACCAGTTCCTCGAATGGGTAGTCCTGGTGTTCAAACGCCGCCAGTGTCCGCTCCTTCACCTCGTGCACGAAGTCAATAAACCGCTTGTCCCCGGATGGGGCGTTACGCAGTGCCAGCGTGTTCACGAACATCCCAATCATCGGCTCCGTGTCCGCATGCGTCCGCCCCGACACCGCCGTGCCCACTACGATGTCGCTCTGCCCCGTGTACTTGTGCAGCCACACATTATAGGCTGCAAGTAGCACCATGTACAGCGTCGATCCCGTTTCTGCTGTGACTTTCTTCAGCCCTTCGACCACGTCCGCGCTAATCTCCGCATGAACGCGTCCGCCTTCGCTGCTTGGCACCGCCGGACGCGTATGGTCGGTCGGCAGCTCTAGCACTGGCGCTTCCTCCGCATAGGTGGACAGCCAGTACGCCTCGTGCGCTTGCATCCGCTCGACCCCGAGCGTACCTTGCTGCCAAACCGCGTAGTCCTTGTACTGAATCCGCAGCGGCGGCAGCTCCGCGCCGGCATACGCCGCCATGAAGTCCGACACCAAAATGTCCATGGATACGCCGTCCGACACAATATGATGCATGTCCCACAGCAGCCAATAGCGTTCTTCCGCTAGACGCAGCAACTCAACACGCAGCAGCGGCGCCTGATCGAGTGCGAACGGACGCACGAAGTTCCGTGTCAACGCCCGCGCACGCGATTCATCCGTATCCCGGTATACCCATTCAAATGACACATCTTCGTGCACCTGTTGTCTCGGTTCACCGTCTATCCATGTAAACGAGGTGCGCAGTGATTCGTGACGGGCGATGGCCGAGCGAATCGCTTGTTCCAGCCGATCCGCATCCACCTTCCCAACTAGTTCCACGACGCCTGGCATGTTGTAGCGCGTGCTCTCCGGCTCCAGCTCATGCAGCACATACAACCGCCGCTGCGACGACGACAGCGCGTACGAAGCCTGCGGCGCCGCTGGTTCGATTCGGCCGTAGTCGCTTTGATCTACGCTACGTACAGATTTCGCCAACGTCTTCACCGTCGGATGCGCGAACAGCTCCCGGAGTGGCAACTCCACCGACAACTGCTGATGGATACGCGACACCAGCGTCACAGCCTTCAGCGAATGACCACCGCGCTCGAAGAACGAGTCATTGATGCCGATTGCATCCCCGCCCAGCACCTCCGCGAACAACTCCGCCAATTGCGCCTCCAGCGCATCCCGCGGCGCTTCATAGGCTTCGGTGTAAGCCTCCCGATCTGGTGCCGGCAACGCCTTGCGGTCTACCTTGCCGTTGCTGTTCAGTGGCAACTTTTCCAGCTCCACGAAGTGCGACGGGATCATGTAGTCTGGCAGCTGTGCCGACAAATGCGCACGTAGCTCCGGAACAGAAATCG
>NZ_JBBOTA010000004.1:0-2696 GCF_038005365.1 Paenibacillus sp. FSL H8-0315
GCTGCTCGAATCCCGCATGCCCTACTTTCCCCGCGCTTCTTGGCACACTCGCCTGTTGCTCGTAGTTCGCCAAGTACTGGCTCCAATACTGGCGCGCCGCTTCCCGGTCTTGCTTGTTCAGCCATGCCATGTATCGGCTAAATGGATTCACTGGCTCCAACTCAATCGGCCGATTCGTCTGCAGCCCGCGATAAATCGCCAGGAGTTCCTGCATCAGAATGCTCGTACACCAACCGTCCATAAGGATGTGATGGAAGCTCCAGATCACATGCTGACATCTGTCCTCCCCATTGACGATCGTCACGCGCATCAGCGCATCTTCACTCAGATCGAAGACGCTTTGCCGGTCTTCTCGCTTGATATGTTCAAGATCTCCCTGATCTCTTACGCGCAGATCGACTGGCCGCTCCTGCAACACAAGCTGCATCGGCCGCCTTACCTGTTCGCTCACGAATGCTGTCCGCAGCATTTCATGCCGTGCCGTTAAACGCCGCAAGCTCTCCTCGAATATCGTAGCGTCGAGCGTCCCTTCGATCCGGAACGTAAACTGCTCGAAATAGGCCGTCGTATCCGGGTCAAGTTGGGCGTGAAACAGCATACCTTCCTGCATTGGTGAAAGCGGATAGATGTCTTGCACCTTGTAGCCGTAGGCCTGCTGCAAGCAGTTCGCTTCCTGCGGCTCCAAATTCGCCAAACGGAAGTCGCTCGCGGTCTTTTCACTGTGCGTCTGCTTGATACAGTGAGTAATCAGCCTGCGAAGCGCCTTCGCATAACGCGTCATCCAGCGTTCCACCGTTTCCTTCTGGTATACCTCCGCCGCATAGTCACATGTAAACACAAGTTCCCCGCCGATCACCATCCCGTTTACGTTCAGCTTGTAGTCTCTTGAATGGTTCGGGTCGATGCTGCGACCAGTCCCGTACGACGACGATTCAAATACGCTGGTGGATACATCCCGGTCGAACTGTCCCAAGTAATTGAAGCAGATCTCCGGGCGAAGGTCGAACTTCAACTCCTGCTTGTGCTCCGCTGCCGTCAAATATTTCAGCACGCCATACCCGAGTCCTTTGTTCGGAACACTTCGAAGCTCTTCTTTCACCGCCTTTATGCTCTCAGTCAGATCCCCGGACGCGCTCAGATCAAGCAGCGTCGGCACGATCGTCGTAAACCAGCCGACCGTGCGGCTGACATCCACAAGTTCCCCGATCTCTTCCCGGCCATGTCCTTCCAGGTCCACGATAAACCGACGCTCGCCGGTCCATTCCTGTAGTGCAAGGCCTAACCCCGTCAGCAGGATATCGTTGATTTCCGTATAGTACGCCCGGTTGGCCTGGTTCAATAGCTGCGTTGTCTCTTCCCGAGAAAGCTTGATCGTTACCGCTCCGCCCGTTCGATACTCTTCCCCAGACCCTTCGTCCGTCGGCAGCACCGCAACCGCTGTCTGCTCAATCCGCTTCCAATATGCGATTTCCCGCAGCAGCTCCTCGCTGTCCGCATAGCGCGCCAGCGCCTTCGACCAAGTCTGGAACGCGTCCGTCTTCTCCGGGAAGCGGATCACTTCGCCTCGCTGCGCCTGCTCATAGCCGGTCTGCAAATCTTCGAACAGGATGCGCCATGACACCCCGTCCACTACTAAATGGTGGATGACGATCAGCAGGTGATCGCCCTCGCCGGTCTTCATCAGCCCAAGACGCAGCAGTGGCCCCTGCTCCAGGTGCAGCCCCCGCTGAAGGCGGTCGGCTTCCGCTGCGATCCGCTCTTCCACGGCCGGTTCACCTCGTAAGTCGATCACGTCCATGCCGAATCTTGCCTCGGCAAGTCCACCGTTCCTCTGTATGATGTCCTGTCCTTCTATTCGATAACTCATCCGTAGCGCATCATGATGCGCTACGATCCGTTCAAACACGCGCCGCAGGACGCCTTCGTCGAATTCATCCTGACGATGCAGCATGACCGCCTGGTTATAATGATGGGGTAGTAGCAGCGACTGTTCGAACAACCGATGCTGGATTGGAGTTAAAGGCACTTTGCCTTCTACCGGACGCTGATCGATCTGCCGCGCAAGCGTCTGCACATGCGGGCTCAGCTCCAGGATCGTCGGATAACGGAACAGATCACGGATCGCCAATTGCAGCTGATGTTGTCGCAGTCGTGCGGCAATCTGAACTGCCTTGATCGAATCCCCGCCCAGCTCGAAGAAGGAATCTTGAACGCCAATCCGGTTGACGTTTAGTACATCTTGCCAAACCGATGCCATCAAGGCTTCTTCGGTTGTCCGCGGGGCTTCGTACCCTTGCAAACCAGTATCCCGATCCGGCGCAGGCAGCGCTTTGCGATCCAGCTTACCGTTTACTGTAAGCGGTAGTTTCTCGAGTACTACGAAATAAGGCGGGATCATGTAGTTCGGCAGATGTACGGTCAGATGCGCACGTAGCTCCGGAACGGGAATAGCTTCACCGATCACGATATACGCGCACAAGTACGCCTGCCCTTGCTCCTCTTCCCGGGCAATGACTACCGCTTCGCGGATGTCAGCATGCGCCATGAGCCGCGCCTCGATCTCTCCGCACTCGATCCGGTAGCCGCGAATTTTCACCTGGTGGTCAATCCGGCCCAAGTATTCGAGGTTGCCGTCTGGTAACCATCTCGCCGAATCCCCGGTTCGGTACATCCGCATACCTGACTCAAAAGGGTTA
>NZ_JBBOTA010000005.1:0-2113 GCF_038005365.1 Paenibacillus sp. FSL H8-0315
ACAGCTGCTGATGAATGCGTGACACCAGCGTCACAGCCTTCAGCGAATGACCACCGCGCTCGAAAAACGAGTCGCCGATGCTGAACGAGCCCGTGCCCAGCACCTCCGCGAACAGCTTCGCCAATTGCGCCTCCAGCGCATCCCGCGGCGCTTCATAGGCTTCTATGCCTGCATTTAAATCCGGCGCAGGCAGCGCCTTACGGTCTACCTTGCCGTTGTTGTTCAGCGGAATGTTCTCCAATTCAACAAAATAGGACGGGATCATATACTCCGGCAAATACCGAGCTAGGTGAGCATGTATTTGAGATGCTGTCAGCGGCATGCTGCATACCAGATAAGCGCATAGATACGCCTGCCCTTGCTCATCATTCCGAGACAATACGACCGCTTGGCGGATGTATTCATGCTCTTTCAGACAAACTTCAATCTCCCCACATTCGATGCGATACCCACGGATCTTGACTTGATGATCCATTCGACCCATATAGATAAGGTTGCCATCCGGCTGCCACCTTGCCAAATCCCCAGTCCGATACATCAGCGTACCCGGATCGAACGGGTTATCTACATATTTTTCCGTAGTCAGTTCAGGCTGATTAATATAACCGCGTCCCACGCCATCGCCTGCTATACAAAGCTCTCCCGCTACGCCAATGGGTTGCAATTGGCCGTTTGGATCTACGACGTAGAACCGCATATTGGCGTTGGGACTTCCGATCGTCACTGTTTTATCTGCGGTGACGTCTCGCAGCATCGACCAGACCGTCGTTTCTGTCGGCCCATACATGTTATATATCGCCGCAGAAGACCGTGATTGCAATTGATCCAGTAGATCCTCTGTCAGCGCTTCTCCGCCAACCATAATGTCGCTCACGCTCTCCAACCAAGAATCGGAACCAACAGCCAATAGCGTATGAAGTCTAGATGGTGTGGCCTGCAGCATGGCGATCCGATGTCGCTTAATCAGTTCCGTTAATTGCTGCGGATCCCTCTGCTGATCCTTGGTCGCGACAATGATGCGCATGCCCCGGGTTAACGCCAGTAACGTTTCAACAACCGAGATGTCGAAAGACAACGTGGCCGCGAATAGAATCGATTTGGTCGGCACGAACGCAATTCTCGTTGTCATGCCAAACAGAAAATTGACGGCGGAGCGATGCTCGATCATTACGCCTTTCGGCTGGCCGGTCGTCCCCGATGTGTAAAGCACATAAGCCAAATGGTGTGGCATCACTGTAATGGCAGGGTTCGTTTCAAGCCGATCTCCGATTTCGGTATCCTCAAAATCCAGAATGCATCCTTGAAACGCATACGTTTCTGAACCGTGATGACGCAGCAGTACACTTGCGCCGCTGTCCTTAAGCATGGACCGAATGCGTTCAAACGGCAAAATCGGATCGATTGGCAAATATGCACCGCCGGCCTTCAATATCGCCAATAGGCCAATGATCATTTCCAATGAACGCTCAGCAGCAATTCCGATAACCGTATCCGCTTGAACACCTTTGTCATGCAGCGTCCAAGCCAGCTGATTGGCCCGCGCATTCAGCTCCGCATATGTCAATTGCTTGTAGCCGCATATAACCGCCACTGCATTCGGCGTCTTTTCGACTTGCGCCTCGAACAGCTCATGGATCGTCGCTTCCCGTGGATAGTCCGCCGCCGTGTCATTGAACGCGTGCAGCAGTTGCTTCTCCTCCGGCGTAACGAGCGATATCGATGCAACCGACCGCTGCTTGTCCTCCAAAATTTGCTGCGCAATTTCTTTGATATGCCCCTCCATGCGCTGGATGAATGCCGAATCATAGACCTTGGTGTTATATCGGAATGCCATCCACAACGATTCGCCAGGAACTAGCACGGCTGTTAGGTCATAGTTCGCCTGCTCAAATACATCTAAGTCACGGATCGCAAACGCTGCTTCATCCGTCTCGTCCACTTGCCCAATCGCTTCGGCAATCGGGTAGTTCTCGAACACCAAAATATGGTCGATCAAACCCGTCTTCAGTGGGCTCAGCCCTTGAATCTCGTACAATGGATAATGGCTGTGCGATTCCGATGCCAAAGCCGCATCCTGCACCTGCTGCAGCAGTGCCGTTACGCGCTGGTCCGG
>NZ_JBBOTA010000006.1:0-1475 GCF_038005365.1 Paenibacillus sp. FSL H8-0315
ATCGTCATCCACCATTTAGTAGTGGACGGAGTGTCATGGCGCATCCTGTTCGAAGATTTGCAGACCGGCTATGAGCAGGCGCAGCGAGGCGAAATGATCCGCTTTCCGGAGAAGACGGACGCGTTCCAGACTTGGTCGAAGGCGCTGGCGCGCTATGCGGACAGCGAGGAGCTGCTGCGGGAAATCGCATATTGGAAGTGGATCGAGCAGACAGCGGTTACGGCATTGCCGATAGACGAAGGGGTCGGGGAAGCCGATGAAACCGGCGGAGCGGTGACGATCAAGCTGTCGCGGGAAGAGACGACGCAGCTATTGAACCAGGCCAACCGGGCGTACTATACGGAAATCAACGATATCCTGCTGACGGGGTTAGGCCTTGCACTACAGGAATGGACCGGCGAGCGTCGGTTTATCGTGGATCTGGAAGGACATGGCCGGGAAGATATCGGGGAACCGGTGGATGTCAGCCGCACGGTCGGCTGGTTTACGACGATCGTGCCGACGCTGCTTGATCTGAGCGCGTCCGGGGATCTGACCGACAGTATTAAGACGGTGAAAGAAGAGCTTCGTAGCGTTCCGAAAAAAGGACTAGGGTATGGATTGCTGAAATATTTGACGGCAGCGGAGCACAAGCAGGAGTTGAAGTTCGACCTTCGTCCGGAGATCTGCTTCAACTACTTGGGACAGTTCGACCGGGATGTGTCCACCAGCGTATTTGAATCGTCGTCGTACGGGACTGGTCGTAGTATCGACCCGAACCGTCCAAGAGATTACAAGCTGAGCGTGAACGGAATGGTGATCGGCGGGGAGCTCGTTTTAACATGTGACTATGCGGCGGAGGTGTACCGGAAGGAAACGGTAGAACACTGGATGGCACGTTATACAGAAGCGCTTCGCAGGCTGATTGCTCACTGTATCGGACAGGCGTACAGCGAAAAGACTGTGAGCGATTTCCGTTTGGTAGATTTGGAGCCGCAGGAAGCGAGCTGTTTGCAGCAAGCCTACGGCTACAAGGTGCAAGACATCTATCCGTTGTCACCAATGCAGGAAGGCATGCTGTATCACGCCCAGCTTGACCCGGATACGACGGCCTATTTCGAGCAGTTTACGTTCCGGATCGAAGGGACGCTCGACGCTACGATATTCGAGGAGAGCTTGGGGCGTTTAACGGCACGGCATGAAATGCTGCGCACGGCATTCGTGAACGAGCAGGTTAGGCGGCCGATGCAGCTTGTGTTGCAGGAGCGGCCAGTCGATCTGCGCGTAAGAGATCAGGGAGATCTTGAACAAATCAAGCGAGAAGACCGGCAAAGCGGCTTCGATCTAAGTGAAGATGCGCTGATGCGCGTGACGATCGTCAATGGGCAGGACAGATGTCAGCATGTGATCTGGAGCTTCCATCACATCCTCATGGACGGCTGGTGTACGAGCATTCTGATGCAGGAACTCCTGGCGATTTATCGCGGGTTGCAGAC
>NZ_JBBOTA010000007.1:0-1399 GCF_038005365.1 Paenibacillus sp. FSL H8-0315
GCCAAATCACCGGTCCGGTACATCCGTGTACCTGGTTCAAAAGGATTGTCCACGAACTTCTCCGCCGTCAGTTCCGGCCGGTTCCAGTAACCACGGGCTAAGCCATCGCCAGCGATACACAGCTCACCTGCAACACCGATCGGCTGCAACTGCCAGTTGTCGCTCAAAATATACAGCTGTGTATTGGCGATCGGACCCCCGATGCTCACCGTCTGATCATTGGTTACTTCCCGCATCGCGGACCAAATCGTCGTCTCGGTCGGACCGTACATATTAAACAGCGCGGCCTTCGATTTGCTTTGCAGCACCGCCAGCAGATCGTCCGTCCAAGCCTCTCCTCCAATCAACATTTCCGTGACGCTTTCCAGCCACCCATCGTTGCCTGCAGACAGCAGCATCTTCAACCGGGAAGGCGTCATCTGCACCACGTCGATATGCTGGCGCTCGATCAGCGCCGCCAGCTGCTGAGGCTCCTTCTGCTGCTCTTCATTCGCTGCCACGACCCGCATGCCTTGCGTCAACGCCAGCAGTGTTTCCACCACCGAGATGTCGAACGCCAGCGTGGTCGCAAATAACATCGACTTCGCTGGGGCGAACGGAATCGCTTGCCTCATCCCTGCGATAAAGTTCACCACCGAGCGGTGCTCGATCATGACTCCTTTCGGGTTCCCTGTTGTGCCCGAGGTATAGATCATATAGGCCAAATCGCTCGACGTTGCATTAAGCGCGAGGTTTGCTTCTGACGGTGCTTGCCCGGCTTCCACCAGATCCAGCACCGTGCCTTCGAATCCGCACGGATCCAGGCCCGGCTGAATTAGTAGCATCGCTGCGCCGCTGTCCGTTAGCATATACCGGATACGTTCGGCAGGCAGCGACGGATCGATTGGCAAGTACGCCCCACCGGCCTTCAGGATGCCAATTACCCCTACCATCAGCTCCAGCGAGCGTTCCGTCAGGATGGCCACGATGCGATCCGGACCCACACCCTGTTCGCGTAGCGTCCAAGCCAGCTGATTGGCCCGCGCATTCAGCTCCGCATAAGTCAGCTGCCGGTCTTCGTACACAACCGCCACCGCGTTCGGTGTCTTCTCAACTTGGGCCTCGAACAGCCCATGGATCGTCGCTTCACGCGGATAATCTGCTACCGTGTCGTTGAATGCGTAGAGCAGCAACTGTTTCTCCTCTGGCGTTATAAGTTGCAGAGAAGCTATGCTTGCGTCCGTTCGTTCGGTAATTTGAGTCAACAGTTGTACAAAGTGAGACAATAGACGCTCAACCGTAGACGCATTGAACAAGGCGCGACTGTATTCCAGTGTCATATGGAGACTTTGATTGACTTCTACGATGTTTAGCGTCAAGTCGAATTTCGTCACCGGATGGCTCAGCTCGACCGGACGAA
>NZ_JBBOTA010000008.1:0-1286 GCF_038005365.1 Paenibacillus sp. FSL H8-0315
TGTCAACGTCTGCCAGATCAAAGCTTACCTGCTCCATATTTTGCAATATTAGCATCGTGTCAAACAGCGGGTTTCGGCTCCTATCGCGGCGCACGTTCAGCTTCTCCACCAGTTCTTCGAACGGATAGTCCTGGTGTTCAAACGCTGCCAGCGTCCGCGCCTTCACCTCTTGCACGAAGTCGATAAATCGCTTGTCCCCGGATGGAGCGTTGCGCAGCGCCAGCGTGTTCACGAACATCCCGATCATCGGCTCCGTGTCTGCATGTGTGCGCCCCGACACCGGCGTACCCAGCACGATGTCGGTCTGCCCCGTGTACTTGTGTAGCCACACGTTATAGGCTGCAAGCAGTACCATGTAAAGCGTTGATCCGGTCTTCGTTGCGACTTTCTTCAGCCCTTCGGCCACGTCCGCGCTAATCTCTGCATGAACGCGTCCGCCCTCGCTGCTTGGTACCGCAGGACGCACTCGGTCGGTCGGCAGCTCCAGCACCGGTGCTTCCTCCGTAAAGGCGGACAGCCAGTACGCCTCGTGCGCTTCCATCCGCTCGGCCTCGAGCGTGCCTTGCTGCCAGACTGCATAATCCTTGTACTGAATCCGCAGTGGCGGCAGCTCCGCGCCGGCATACGCCGTCATGTAGTCCGACAGCAGGATGTTCATCGATACGCCGTCCGACACAATATGATGCATGTCCCACAGCAGCCAATGGCGGTCCTCCGCTAGACGCAGCAGCCCAGCGCGCAGTAGCGGCGCTTGGTCAAGTGCGAACGGACGCACGAAGTCCCGTGTCAACGCCCGCGCATGCTCTTCATGCGTATCTTGGTAAACCCATTCCAACGACACGTCTTCGTGTATCTGTTGTCTCGGTTCGCCGTCTACCCATGTGAACGACGTGCGTAGCGATTCGTGACGGGTAATGACTGAACGAATCGCTTGCTCCAGCCGATCCGCGTCCACCTTCCCTACCAGTTCCACGACGCCCGGCATGTTGTAGCGCGTGCTCTCTGGCTCCAGCTCATGCAGCACATACAACCGCCGCTGCGCCGACGACAGCGCATACGATGCCTGTGGCTCTGCCGGCTCAATCCGGCCGTAGTTGCTATAATCCATGCTGCGCACATATTCCGCCAACGCCTTTACCGTCGGTCGCGCGAACAGCTCCCGCAGCGGCAACTCCACCGCCAGCTGCTGATGAATGCGCGACACCAACGTTACGGCCTTCAGCGAATGACCGCCGCGCTCGAAAAACGAGTCGCCGATGCTGAACGAGCCCGTGCCCAGCACCTCT
>NZ_JBBOTA010000009.1:0-1252 GCF_038005365.1 Paenibacillus sp. FSL H8-0315
TAGCACCCCGACAATCATCTCCACAGAGCGATCCATCAGGACCGCCACGATGCGATCCGGGCCCACCCCCTGCTCGCGCAGTGTCCAAGCCAGCTGATTGGCCCGCGCATTCAGCTCCGCATAAGTCAGGTGCCGGTTCTCGTACACAACCGCCACTGCGTTTGGTGTCTTCTCGACTTGGGCCTCAAACAGCCCATGGATCGTCGCTTCTCGCGGATAGTCCGCTGCTGTATCGTTGAATGCATGCAACAATAACTGTTCCTCCTCCGCCGTCACGAGCGATATCGAAGCAATGATTGCTTCTGGCTGCCCTGCGATTTGGGACAATAGCTGTACAAAGTGCGTCAGGCGCCGCTCGACCGTCTCCGCGTTGAACAGCGTGCGGCTGTATTCCAGCAACAACTGAAGTCTTTGCTCCCGTTCCACGACGTTCAGGGTTAAGTCGAACTTCGTCGTCAGATGGTTCAGTTCGACCGGGCGAACCTCAATGTCCGCCAGACCAAAGCGCGTCTGCTCCATATTTTGCAATATCAGCATCGTATCGAACAGCGGGTTGCGGCTCCTATCCCGGCGCACATTCAGCTTCTCTACCAGTTCCTCGAACGGATAGTCCTGATGTTCAAACGCTGCCAGCGTCCGCGCCTTCACCTCGTGCACGAAGTCAATAAATCGCTTCTCCCCGGACGGGGCGTTACGCAGCGCCAGCGTGTTCACGAACATCCCGATCATCGGCTCTGTGTCCGCATGTGTGCGCCCCGACACCGGCGTACCCACCACAATGTCGCTCTGCCCCGTGTACTTGTGCAGCCACACGTTATAGGCTGCAAGCAGCACCATGTAAAGCGTCGCTCCGGTCTCTGCTGCGATTCGTTTAAGGGCCTCTGCAGTCTTGGTGCTCACTTCGGTGTATACCTTTCCGCCCTCGCTGCTTGGCACCGCCGGACGCACTCGGTCGGTCGGCAACTCCAGCACCGGCGCTTCCTCCGCAAAGGTGGACAGCCAGTACGCCTCATGCGTTTGCATCCGCTCAACCTCGAGCGCGCCATGCTGCCAGACCGCATAGTCCTTGTACTGAATCCGCAGCGGCGGCAGCTCCTCGCCGGCATACGCCGTCATGAAGTCCGACAGCAGGATGTTCATCGATACGCCGTCCGACACAATATGATGCATGTCCCACAGCAGCCAATAACGGTCCTCCGCTAGACGCAGCAGCTCGGCGCGTAGCAGGGGTGCTTGGTCAAGTGCGAACGGA
>NZ_JBBOTA010000010.1:0-1162 GCF_038005365.1 Paenibacillus sp. FSL H8-0315
CCGGTCCTCGTATACAACCGCAACTGCGTTCGGTGTCTTCTCAACCTGCGTCTCGAACAGCCCGTGAATCGTCGCTTCCCGCGGATACGCTGCCGCCGTTTTGTTGAATGTATAGAGCAGCAACTGCTTCTCCTCCGGCGTTACCAGTTGCAAAGTAGCTATGCTTGCGTCCGTTCGTTCGGTAATTTGAGTCAACAGTTGTACAAAGTGAGACAATTGCCGCTTAACCGTAGACGCATTGAACAAGGCGCGACTATATTCCAGCGTCATGTGAAGACTTTGATTGACTTCTACGACGTTTAGCGTCAAGTCGAATTTCGTCACCGGATGGCTCAGCTCGACCGGACGAATGTCAACGTCCGCCAGATCAAAGCTTACCTGCTCCATATTTTGCAATATTAGCATCGTGTCAAACAGCGGGTTGCGGCTCCTATCGCGGCGCACGTTCAGCTTCTCCACCAGTTCTTCGAACGGATAGTCCTGATGTTCAAACGCTGCCAGCGTCCGCGCCTTCACCTCGTGCACGAAGTCGATAAACCGCTTATCCCCGGACGGGGCGTTGCGGAGCGCTAGCGTGTTCACGAACATCCCGATCATCGGCTCCGTATCCGCATGTGTGCGCCCCGACACCGGCGTACCCACCACAATGTCGGTCTGCCCCGTGTACTTGTGCAGCCACACGTTATAGGCTGCAAGCAGCACCATGTATAGCGTCGATCCCGTCTCTGCCGCGATTCGTTTAAGGGCCTCTGCAGTCTTGGCGCTCACCGAGGTGTATACCTGACCGCCCTCGCTGCTTGGCACCGCCGGACGCGTATGGTCGGTCGGCAGCTCCAGCACCGGTGCTTCCTCCGTAAAGACGGACAGCCAGTACGCCTCATGCGCTTCCATCCGCTCTACCTCGAGCGTGCCTTGCTGCCAGACCGCGTAATCTTTGTACTGAATCCGCAGCGGCGGCAGCTCCTCGCCGGCATATGCCGTCATGAAGTCCGACAGCAGGATGTTCATCGATACGCCGTCCGACACAATATGATGCATGTCCCACAGCAGCCAATAACGGTCCTCCGCTAGACGCAGCAGCTCGGCGCGTAGCAGCGGTGCTTGGTCAAGTGCGAACGGACGCACGAAGTTCCTTGTCAACGCCCGCGCATGCGCTTCATCT
>NZ_JBBOTA010000011.1:0-1063 GCF_038005365.1 Paenibacillus sp. FSL H8-0315
CAGCACCCCGACAATCATCTCCACAGAGCGATCCATCAGGACCGCCACGATGCAATCCTGGCCCACACCCTGCTCGCGCAGTGTCCAAGCCAGCTGATTCGCCCGCGCATTCAGCTCCGCATAAGTCAGCTGCTGGTCCTCGTACACAACCGCCACCGCGTTTGGTGTCTTCTCGACTTGGGCCTCGAACAGCCTGTGGATCGTCGCTTCTCGCGGATAGTCCGCTGCTGTATCGTTGAACGCGTGCAACTGCTTCTTCTCCTCTGGTGTTACCAGTTGTAGAGAAGCTATGCTTGCGTCCGTTCGTTCGGTAATTTGAGTCAACAGTTGTACAAAGTGAGACAATAGACGCTCAATCGTAGACGCATTGAACAAGGCTCGACTGTATTCCAGTGACATGTGAAGGCCTTGATTGACTTCCACGACGTTTAGCGTCAAATCAAACTTCGTCACCGGATGGTTCAGTTCGACCGGGCGAACCTCAATGTCCGCTAGGCTAAAGCGTGTCTGCTCCATATTTTGCAATATTAGCATCGTGTCGAACAGTGGGTTACGGCTTCTATCGCGGCGCACGTTCAGCTTCTCCACCAGTTCCTCGAACGGGTAGTCTTGGTGTTCAAACGCTGCCAGCGTCCGCACCTTCACCTCGCGCACGAAGTCAATAAACCGCTTCTCCCCGGACGGGGCGTTGCGCAGCGCCAGCGTGTTCACGAACATCCCGATCATCGGCTCCGTGTCCGCATGTGTGCGCCCCGACACCGGCGTACCGACCACAATGTCGCTCTGCCCCGTGTACTTGTGTAACCACACGTTATAGGCTGCAAGCAGTACCATGTACAGCGTTGATCCGGTCTTCGTTGCGACTTTCTTCAGCCCTTCGGCCACGTCCGCGCTAATCTCCGCATGAACGCGTCCGCCCTCGCTGCTTGGCACCGCCGGACGCGTATGGTTGGTCGGCAGCTCCAGCACCGGCGCTTCCTCCGCAAAGGCGGACAGCCAGTACGCCTCATGCGCTTCCATCTGCTCAACCTCGAGCGTGCCTTGTTGCCAGACCGCATAGTCC
>NZ_JBBOTA010000012.1:0-1018 GCF_038005365.1 Paenibacillus sp. FSL H8-0315
CACGATGCGATCCGGTCCCACACCCTGCTCGCGCAGCGTCCAAGCCAGCTGATTCGCCCGCCTGTTCAGCTCCGCATAGGTCAGCTGCCGATTCTCATACACGACCGCCACCGCATTCGGCGTCTTTTCGACTTGCGCCTCGAACAGCTCATGGATCGTCGCTTCCCGTGGATAGTCCGCCGCCGTGTCATTGAACGCGTGCAACTGCTGCTTCTCCTCCAGCGTTACGAGTTGCAAAGAAGCTATGCTTGCGTCCGTTCGTTCGGTAATTTGAGTCAACAGTTGTACAAAGTGAGACGATAAACGCTCAACCGTAGACGCATTGAACAAGGCTCGACTGTATTCCAGTGACATGTGAAGGCCTTGATTGACTTCCACGACGTTTAGCGTCAAATCAAACTTCGTCACTGGATGGCTCAGCTCGACCGAACGAACGTCAACGTTCGCCAGACTAAAGCGCGCCTGCTCCATGTTCTGTAACACTAGCATCGTATCGAACAACGGGTTTCGGCTCCTATCGCGGCGCACGCTCAGCTTCTCCACTAGTTCCTCGAACGGATAGTCCTGGTGTTCAAACGCCGTCAGCGTCCGCGCCTTCACCTCGCGCACGAAGTCAATAAACTGCTTGTCCCCGGACGGAGCGTTGCGCAGCGCCAGCGTGTTCACGAACATCCCGATCATTGGCTCCGTGTCCGCATGCGTTCTCCCCGACACCGGCGTACCCACCACAATGTCGGTCTGCCCCGTGTACTTGTGTAGCCACACGTTATAGGCTGCAAGCAGCACCATGTACAGCGTCGATCCCGTCTCTGCCGCGATTCGTTTAAGGGCCTCTGCAGTCTTGGCGCTCACCGAGGTGTATACCTTTCCGCCCTCGCTACTTGGTACCGCCGGACGCGTATGGTCGGTCGGCAGCTCCAGCACCGGTGCTTCCTCCGTAAAGACGGACAGCCAGTACGCCTCATGCGCTTCCATCCGCTCAACCTCGAGCGTGCCTTGCTGCCAGACCGCGTAATCT